>NZ_CP047049.1 GCF_030408555.1 Corynebacterium aurimucosum
CCGCTACCGCCTAGATGAACAGCTCCGCCAGCTCGATACGGGCAAACGCAACCAACTACCACCTATCTCCAGGCATGCGGACATGGAACTCGATACGTGGCTGCGCACCCACAACCCCTACGACCGTGCCGAGACCACCCGACTTACCGGTCAAGAAAATAACCTCAACCGGCTTAACCAGGAGGTGTTGGCAGAGCACGCACGCTTTGCCCGCTCGAAGGTTGAGTCGCTGACCTGGCAGGAGGCAAGTATTACTACTCGCCTCCACGAAGACAAAGACGCTGCTGCCAATGAGGTAAAGGCCGACTATCAGCAGGTACGCCTTGATGCTGCGCGTATTCGGGCCTACGAGCAGGCTATGGCAGACCACAGTGCAGCCCTTCGCGACGAAGAAACAGCCCGCGCAGACATTGAGCACCAACGCCTACTGGCAGAAGACTACACCCGCCCGGTAACCGAGCGGGCCTACGACCACGACGCCGACGGATACGGTACGTACCAACAGCGCATAGACCAGGCGCACAAGCGTCTTGAACAAGCACAACAACGCCGCAGCCTAGCTCAGCAAGCCATTGAAGACACCGGTTGTAGCCTGCCGGAGGCAGGTCTGTGGGAGGAAATCTGCTACCGCGCCGACGACCACGAAGAATGGGACAAGCGCCTACGCGAAGCCGAACACCACGACAGCGAGCACACCCATAAGCTTCAACAGCGCCTCGATACGATTCGCCGCGAGAAAATGGACTTCGCCGACCGCGCAGACATCGCCATACGCTTGCGCGCAGAGGAAATCCCTCACGATGTTGCCGACCATGCAGGCTACATCGCCGATGAAGTAAACCTCCTGGCCGCACAACGCACCTACGAACTACGCCGCCTAGGCGTAGACGAGCCAGCACAAGAGGCAATCCGCGACATGGTCGCAGAAACCATTGCTGCTGCCTACGAACAAGACAATGACGACACTCACCACGATGAGCAAAACACCGCCGTCCAGAACAAGGCAGAGGAAGAGCAACCAGCACCCGAGACCACAACAGCAGATGAAAGCGCCGACAACACCCAAGGCGAAGACACCGGCGGACTGAACGAGGGTGCGCGAGCAAGCCTCGACTTCCTCGCAAGCCTTGGCCTAGGCGGCGAACAGCAAAGCGTTACCAGCGACAGCGACACCACCGACGAGCAAGCATCCGCTGATGAGATTGAAGAAGAACAAGGCCCAGAGCTTTAGAAAACAGCGAGGTCAATGCGCTAGCGCGCATATGTGTATATACCTACATACACATATGCGTATATAGGTATATACACCAGGTAATCAGCTTCTTTCCTCGAGCCATCGTGTTGCCCACTCTTCAAAAAGTTGGGAGATACTCTTCTCTTCTTCCACTGCAGCGAGTTTGAGCTCTTTAATCAATTGTCGATCGCGGACGTACAACTGAAGACGTGTCGCTTTATCATTAGCTTGAGCGAACATCTTTGTTGAAGGCGAGCTCTCCGACCTATTTCCAGACGATTCTTTCCGCGCCTTATTTTTAGCCTTTGGAATTGCCACTGTTTACCCCTTAATCTTCAAATGCTGCGACGACTTCTTTGGCCAAAGAATCCCAAACCTTCGTAGTTTTGGGCTTTGTTCCAAAAACGCGACGCGTGGCTGCCCTAGTTGGGATGACTGTTTCAGCAAGCGCTGCAGTCTCGTCCCCCTCCAGCTCGGCATGGACTTCGTCTAGAAGTTTTTCCCTCCTATCGACATTCGACAGAACAACTGCTGTTGGTATCCCCATTTCTATTAGCCAAGAAAGCGTTACCTGAGTTCGATCAATATCCATCGGGGAAACACCAGTTGGAAGAAGGACTAGATCGGCAGCCTTAGCACTTTCGGTAATGAAAGCTAAACCACCTGGAGGAGTGTCGACTATAAGAAAGTCCGGATTATTTCCTCTCCTGACAACTCCAGAGAAATCACTTGAGCTGCGGACAGATTCGATGGGAAATGGAAAGTCCTGTACTTTGGCTGCCCATCGGGTGGCAGATTGCTGGGGGTCGCCGTCTGCGACTGCGACCGTATAGCCCATCTTCCGAATTGCCTCTGCGAGCATTACCGAAAGCGTGGTCTTCCCCGTCCCGCCCTTCGACTGAATCACGGAAATTACTCGAGTCATAAGACAAGAATAGACTTAGGGAGAATTTATCCAGGTAACGACATGTGCATGTGTGTATATCATGCTATACGGATGATAGCCGTTAGGTAGAACTCCAACTAAAAGAAATCATTTTGTGTGTATGTACGGATATGCATATAGCTATATACACACGTCTCAAATTTAATAGATGCCCAATTGCCGAGACGTATTTCTGTTGCAGGTGCACGTGAAGGCGGTGTGGGGTTGGGTATCCACAGTGCACCTCTTTCGTTATGTAGTCGGGCGGAAGGGAATTAAAAGCCACAACCCCGCAGGTGGCTTCCTCTCGCGTTTTCAATGGCAAGAAGCGCTAGAGTGCTTGGAATTAGATTGTCGTCTGTGCGTCTAGACACCCTTAAGGTTCGATCACGATAGTCCGGTGAGTATCACTATGGATACAACGAGGTTATTGAAAGCGTGGATGAGAAATGATGCCTTTATTGTTTTAAACCAGAATCTAGCGAGTGTGAGTGACGTGCCTAGAAATAAGGCGTAGATCATCAAGGGCAAGGCGACATGAGCCCCAGCAAAAGCTAATACGGAAATTAAAGCTGCGACCCACACGGGCGCATGGCACTGGACCTGACCCCTGTTAGGTAGACACCTGATATCCAGCCCGGTTGGGTTGGGAAGAAAGGTAATCTACCACCATGCCTAGGTACTCCGAACAGTTCAAACGTGATGCTGTGGCCCTCTACGAAAACAATGAGGACCTCTCACTTCACGCGGCTTCAGCAGAGCTTGGAGTCAATCGTTCCTCACTTTATTCCTGGCTTCAGCAGTACGGCACCGGCAAGCGTGCCCGCACGAAGACCATGCGCGACAAGGCTCAAGCGACGGCTGATTCTGAGCGGATCCGCCAGCTAGAAAAAGAAGTCTCGAAGCTTCGTGAAGAACGCGATATCCTGCGCAAGGCCGCGAAGTATTTTGCCGAAGAGACACGCTGGTAATCCGCTTCCAGTTTGTCTACACGCCGGCCTTATCGACCTGCCCGATCCCGGCGACAACATGGCAGGTATCCACCGTCGCACCCTGGGCACTGTGCCCGGTCGAGGCATACCCGGTGTGCCTTCATGGGTGGAGTGATCTATCTCCGGAGTAAGTCCGCTGCGGAAGGAGCTCCCGCCCTGGCTAGCGCGTCAAGTACATCATCAATGGTCATGGGGGGATTTTTGAACGCCGCAGCGGCATAGGTAATAGCCTGATGGACACGAGTACCGAACAGATCAATCTGATCACATAAAAACTCATCAGCACCCTGGATCTCGATGCCGTATTTATCCATCACGTCTTGAGGAAAATCCCGCGCGTTTTCGGTGACAATCACCTGGGCACCACACCTGATGGCAGCAGCAAGAACATGACGGTCATCAGGATCCGGCAAGGACAATGACTCAATTAAATCTTCATACCCAGTCACCAGACAATCATCCACAGCCCGACACATCAGCTCCCGGGTTCGGCGTAGTTTACTGGGGTCAAGATCTGGCCGGTTGGCCTGGAGGTTGCGAAAAACCTCATCCAGGATGTCCTCAGTCCACCGGGCTTGGTAAATGCCCGTGCCTGCCAGTCGGATCAGGATGTCACGCAACATATTGGGGTACAGCACGTTGGCGTCGTAGATAACGGTAAAGCCACTCACTCGTACAGCCCCATCTCCTCGGTTAGGGCGGTGAGATCATCTGCAGCTGTACGTGCCTCGATATCTCGTTGGTGTTTATAGGCCTGCACGTCGGCCGCATAGATACGTCGATGAGTACCAACCTTATGTCCAGGCAAGATGCCGTCATCCATCAATTTAATGACATGCGGACGAGAAACATTAAGCAGGTTAGCTGCTTGCTGGGTGGTTAGCTCGGCCCGCATGGGGATCACGCTTACCGATCTGCCGGCTACTGAATTGACCAGGATTTCCCGGAGGACGGTGGCGACTTCTCTGGGTAGACGGATGACCTCATCAGACTGCTCCACTACGACCTTGACGTCCTTATTGGTAGATGTATCGCTTAGGACGCGATTGATTTTCTGCAAAGCCTCACGGGCTGTGGCCGCAGTGCTAGCGATTTCGTTGTCTTGTAGATAGGCCATGCCCCCATATTACCGAACAAACGAAACAAACGAAACATTCGCTATATAAAGTCCCAAAGGGTACACCCTAGTTTTACGGGCATCCATGCCAGCAAGTTACATGTAAAATAGGGTATATTCAGGCATTGTTTTACACATGTTCAGCAGGGTCTAGATCTTATGTTTACAGAAAGTGGTGAGTGTGGTGTTGTCGCCGGATGGTTTCCATATTGAAAGTCATATTGACGCAGTGCCCGCGTTGGCGCGGGTGAAAAATCTGCATGATGGGTTGTCGTCGGGGCAGCAGGCGTTGGGCAGGATTGTGCAATCCTTGCTCGCTGACGCTGACGCTCTCGACGGCATTCAGCTTTATGCCCTCACGGATGCAATTGAGTCGTATCGTGATGCGGTCATAGAACAGGAGAATGCTGCCTTTAACTCTCCGCGGGGCGAAGACTAATGGCCAAAAGCTCTGGTTCGCGTGGGCAGCGGGTGGGCTATATCCGAGTCTCGACGGTGGAGCAGAATAATCAGCGCCAGAAAGAACTACTCAATACTTCCGGCAGGATTGACCGGTTCTTTGAAGATAAAATTTCCGGCCGCACCAAGTCTGCCCGCCCTGGGCTTGTCGAGTGTATGGCCTATGTGCGCGACGGTGACGAACTCGTCGTCTCGTCAATTGACCGCCTCGCCCGATCGCTTACAGATCTTCGCGGCATTGTTGATGAACTTACCGGCAAGGGTGTGACTGTTACTTTCTTGCATGAGAATCTCGCGTTTGCGAAAGGCACGTCCAATCCGCGTGCGGATTTAATGCTCGGTATTTTAGGTTCGTTTGCGGAGTTTGAGCGGGCCATTATTCGTGAGCGCCAGGCGGAGGGGATTGCGTTGGCGAAAAAGGCCGGCAAGTACAAAGGGCGCAAGCCCGCTCTTAGCCCGGGCCAGGTGTCGGAGATTAAGCGACGTGTTGTGGCGGGGGAGTCGAAAGCAGCCTTGGCGCGAGAATTCGGGGTCACTCGCCCTACGGTGTATCGGGCGTTGAAGAACGCATAGATACGGCGCGACGTGCGAGTGAATATACGCCCCACGGTGCTTGCCGCATGGCAGGACATTGACGGTTCCAGGTACGCCTACAGGTAGCCTTACGCACGTTTTCCCTCGTGGGCGGCTTTTATAAGGGCTGGCGAAGGTACGCCCCCAGGTTTCGTTAGGGATAACTGCTAACGTTATTTTTGGTTCACAACCATGCCTCATCAGTCGTGGTGGGGTATGGGCGTGGCTCCCTCTGCCGGTGCGCGGTTGGCCCGCGCGTCACGTGCGGGCTGTCCTGTTGCATCTTGTTTGGCAAGGGACAACCCCAAGGCAAGGAGGTAGACAATGGGTAAACACTCATTGGATACGCCCGGTCGCAAAAGAAAAGACCCCGCCACCAAAGGAACAGCAATCCTTAACCTGGTGAGCGGAGTCCTCAACGTTGCGACCGCTATCGTGAAGTTCGTTACCGCGATTCTTCACGTGGGTCTTTAAGCCCGAGGGTCTCAACCGACTGGTACTCGGTTGGGGCCCTTTTTATTGTGCAGTCACGATTCAGGGACGAACCGTGCTGTCGTGTTTTAGGCTAATGCGCGCGCGGAGGTTTCGCAATACTCCCGCACTAAGCCCGTAGACCCATTTCCTACTGCAGTCGGAAAGCTGTGTAGCCATGTATCGCCTTCTGTGCGCTCGTGAGGTCTCGCTAGCGTGTGGTTTTACCTGCACTTTCCCCCCCATTTCTCACTATGAAACGTTCTCTCGGGTGAGCAAGGCTACGTGGAGGATGAAAAAGTGCATGGTTGTGATGGGTTGCTTTGGAGGCAAGGAAATCGCGTAAGCGATTTTCGCGGCAGCCCAACGAGCCGTTAGGCGAGGCGGGAGCATAAACCGTAACCCACAAGATGCCGTTTTGTTGGTTGATCCCCTGTGGGGATATAGATCTACAGGGATATAGTTATAAGCCACCTGGGAAAATAGGAAAACCCGCAGGTAAAACCCTGTGGATAACTGGGTCGGTGAGGGTAAATATGCGCAGCGGTGAGGGTAAATATGCGCAGCGGTGAGGGTAAATATGCGCAGCGGTGAGGGTAAATATGCGCATCCTCTTTTTAAGTGAGGGTAAATATGCGCATCCTGAACTGGGCAAACGCCTTGTGAGGGTAAATATGCGCAGCGGTGAGGGTAAATATGCGCAGTGTCTGCGAAATGGTTCCCCGGCGGAGAGGTAATTGTTATGACAATGCCGTGATGGAAAACTTCTTTGGCCACTTGAAAGCCGAGATGTATCACGGTGAGAAGTTCGGGTCTGTCAAAGAATTTACCGCTGCGGTAGACGCGTACATCGACTGGTACAACGCGGAAAGACTCCAGCTGGGACTTGATGGTTGCACCCCGATGAAATACCGGGATAAGGCCCTTAAGACGTTAGCCGGGTAGGATTACCCCTAGTCCAACTTTCGGGGGCAAGTTCAGTTTCAGTTCGCGGTTTTCTCGACGCAGGCGCCTGAGTTCTTCTTCCATTGTTTCGCCGCCTGAAGCGTCAGAATTATCGTGTACTGAAGCGCTGTCACGGTACCAAGCCCGCAACGTGTGGTGGGATACTCCAAGCAGCTCACCGACCTCCGTGTAGGCGCGTTGCAGTGAGCAAGACTCCAGGCGGACCATTTCGATGATCTGATGGACCGCCTTCTCCTTGAACTCGACGGAATATTTTCTAGGCATAGTTCAATCCTTCCTTAGCTGAGGTAGGAACTAAACCCAGGACGCTTCATTCATCATGCCTTCCACGCTTTCCACGAGTAAACCGTATTCCGCGGAAAATAACGCGCAGCAGCCTTTGGTGTGTGGGGCGCGGTGATTTCCGGTGCGGCAGCGGTCGGACCGCTTGCCGGTGGTGCACTGACGGAATGGGTGTCCTGGTATTCGCGATTATCGAGGGCCTGGCCTAGGCTGGTGGGAGCCCCAATCCTCATTCAGCTTCTTTGGCTGGACCTGATTCGAAAACGCGGCTATTTCACCGGTTCCGCTAGGGCTCACGGTTTCGGCCGTGGGCTTCGCGCTTTTTATCAGGTCGGAAGAGCACCGCGAGCGGGGTCACCGCTCGGCGCTGTTGTATCTTGAATTGTTTTTCTTATTCCGCGTTCTCGTGGGGCAATATCACCGCTGGTGCGGTAGCAATCGGCGAGTTTGCCATCATCTTCGTGTTGCCGCTGTACCTGATTAATACTTTGGACCTCTGCACGACGTGGTCTGGCCTGGTGCTGGCAGCCATGGCAATCGGTGCATTCTTCTCCGTTGCATCAGCCCTCATGTCGCGGCACGGTACGGGGCGTCTGGCACCGTGCTCATTGGGCTCGGCTTGGAAGCCGTCGGCGTCCTTAGCTTCGTCCTGCTTATGGGGCCGGATACGAATGATTGGATCATCGCCGCGCCGCTGACCCTGTACGGCTTGGGCCTGGGGTTCGCCTCCACGCAGCCGACCGACACGATGCTGCGGGATATTCCCGTCGATGACTCCAGGCAAGCCTCCGCAACGCAAACCACCGTGCGCCTGGGGCAGTGGTGTAGACCTTAAGCGAAGGCATGGCCAACGCCGCGCAGTGGTCGCTCGTAGCCGCTACCGCATTCTTCGCTCTGAGCCTTGTCGGTGCACTTAGGGTGCTCCGTGCTGCGGGGGGAGAGGGGGAAGAGAAGGGTGTCCCCCCGCAAACAATGCCGATCTCGGTGCCCGCGTTAATCGCGTCCCGAACTGATTTTCCACCCGCTTGCTGCTTTGCGTTGCTGCCAGAAGTGACGGTAGATACCGGGGACATCGGAAAGCTCAGAATGCGTGCCCAGCTGGCTGACTTGCCCGTGTTCATCCAAGACTACGATTTGATCAGCAGATTTGATTGTATCCAGCTTATGGGCGATGACAATAAAAGTAGATTGCTCCCGTAGCTCGTCCATCGCAGCAAGAATGTTTGCCTCATTTTCTGCATCGAGCGCGGAGGTAGCCTCATCAAAGAGTACAATCGGCGCTTGCTTGAGAAGCGCGCGAGCTACAGATACGCGCTGGCGTTCACCACCGGATAGAAGCCGCCCGCCTTCACCAACAGGAGTATGCCACCCTAGGCGGTTGGCAATAGAAGTCACGCCTGAAAGATCAGCTGCGCGGAAGACTTCCTCATCGGAGGCGTCGGGACGACCAACGCGGATATTAGCGATTAACGAGTCATCGAAGAGGTAAACGTCCTGAAAGACCATGGACAGTCTGGACATTAACTGTTCGGTTCCAAGATCGCGGATATCTACGCCGTCAACCATCACCGCCCCGGAATCTACATCCCAGAATCGCGAAATAAGGCGCGCAATTGTGGTCTTTCCGGAGCCAGAAGGACCGACAATGGCGGTAACGGTGCCTGGTCGAGCATGGAAAGTGACATCTACCAATACTGGTTTATCGCCGTATCCAAACGTGACATTAAGCAGCTCTACATTTCCCGAACCATCGCCTAGGCGCGGAGTAGTGGGTTCTGGCAGGGAAGGAGCATCGGTGATGAGCTCAGTTTCTGCGAGCGCGATACGGCCGGCATCTAAACCGACGAAAGAAGAACCCAGCTGCTCAAGCGTGCGGGTAAACCTCAAGCTGATTCCGATGATCGCAATTGTTTCTAGTGGCGATAGGGCGCCTTCAACGGCAAGATCCGCAGAGACCATAATGAGAGCCACAATGAAGATCTGCACTACTATGCCGTTGAGTAGCAAAGCTAATGTGGATACCCATAGCTCGCGTATTCGTGCTTTATGGTCGATTTCTAGCGCTTGCTCTAGTGGCGCAAAAACTTGTGATTGTCCTGCCGCGCGCAGGGCTGGTTGACGGTTAGCAAATTCTACGATGCGCTGGGAGAGCTCTTTACTCGGCCCCAGTGCGCGGTTCGATGCTTTCTCACGAATCCATGCAGCCAACTGCATCACCACGAGCGCCAATGGTGCGATGATAAGAAGGACCAAGCCCAGCTTCGGGTTCCAGAAACACGCTCCTACTAACAAGGTGACAAGTGCCGCGCTATCGCGGTATATCGTTCCTTGAATATGCGCAATGGTCTCGGCCGCCACCATAAAGCGATCTGAAACGAGGCGAGATAGGCCGCCGGTATTAGCCGGTACGAACCAGCCGAGCGGTAGCGTTGCTAATTTATCGCCCACAGTCGTGTGCGCGGCTCGGATGAAATCCAAGGCCGTGTGGTAAGAGGCCATGGTTGCGAAAAATCGTAGCGCAAAAGCTACGAGCGCAATTGCCAAAAGCGTCCACATCCATGGTGCGATCGTCGTATCCCCATCGAGTGCCTTTGTAAGTGGCACGAGCGTGAGAACGGCGAGGCCATCAAGCACGCCAACGATAAGCGATAGACAAGCATACCTTTTATTGAGCTTATGGCCTACAGGACTTTGCAGCTTTTTGACACTGCGAGTGAGTAGCGGATCACGAAGACGCGAACTAACAGGCGTAGTGGCATTAGACATGAGAATTATCCTTCATAGGCTTGAGGCAGATTATTTGGTCTGCTCCTTGGATGGACTCCGGCTTGTGGGCGATGACTAAGACGGTCTTGCCTCTGACGAGTGTGGCTAGAGCTGCTTGAATTTCTGCTTCGCAGTCAGGATCAGTTGCCGCAGTAGCTTCATCCAGGATCAAGATTGGGGCATTGGTAATGATTGCCCGGGCAATAGAAATGCGTTGCTGTTGTCCACCGGATAAAGAGGTGTCCTCACCAACAACGGTGTCGAGCCCAGCCGGTAAAGCGCGAATATCAGCAGCTATGTGCGCAGCCTCTGCGGCTTGCCAGATCTCTTCATCGCGGGCTTCTGGGCGTGCAAGGCGAATGTTTTCCCGAATACTCATACGCAGTAAGTGAGGATCTTGTAAGACGAAAGCCACAGTGCGGTACAAACTGTCGAAAGTGAGATCACGGATATCCACGTTGTTGATAGTGATTGTGCCCGAATCTGGATCCTGGAAACGCGCCAGCATCGTTGCTGCTGTGGATTTGCCAGACCCGGAGGGGCCAATCAATGCCGTGACAGTGCCTGCATTTAGTTGCGCAGAAAAGTCTTGGAGGACTGGTGTGTCTGGGGCGTAGCTAAAGCTGACCTTATGGAACTCCACCTCCATGTCTTGACTACTGGCATCGAGGCTCTTTTGGCCTTCTTTCACATGGGAAATTGTCATGACTTCATCAAGGCGCAACGCCGCATTGCCAGCGAGCTGGTAAGACCACATCATTTGGCCGACGGTTTGAATCGTGCCCGGGAGCACCAGCGCAATTAACGTTGTTGCGATGACTTCAGCGACCGTGACATAGCCACCAGCTATCAGCAGGGAACCGACTCCTAGATTGATAAGGATGAGGACAGGAACCGCCACCACAGACTCTGAGATTGCGGAAACACGCAGAAGCGGACGTACCCACTCGTAATAGAATTCCGCGAATTTTTGGGCAGCTTCGCGATATCGAGCGTGGGCTTTGCCAACGGTGCCGAAAGCCTTGACGACGGAAATACCTTCGGAGAACTCCACCGCAGTCGCAGAGACCTCACCCAGATAATTATCCATTTCCGCAGTTTTTGTGCCCATATCTTTCATTGAATATGCTTGGATTGCTAGGAAAATGGGCACAGTGGCAATAGAAAGTAGACCAAGGCGCCAATCCAAGATAAAGGCATAAACCAGAAGCGCGAGGGGCGTAAAGATCGCGGCGACCTTCTCTACAGGAGCATGGGCTGTCAGGGTGTGCAGAGTTAACGTATCGTCCTCGACGGCTTTGCGGACTTTGCCGGAATTAGTCTGGCTAAACCACGAGAGTGGTGCTTTCGCAATAGCGGTAATAATTCGGCGCCGGTTAATCCCCACCAGCTTTGCATCAGCGAAGTGGGTGATTGCAAGGGCAAGGAAATAGAAGAATAGCTGGCCCAAAAATGCAGCAAGTAGCCATTTCACAATGGACGCGACGTCATCAGTATTGCCGTCGATTAGAGCATTTCCCAGTGCCACCAACGCGACGTAGGGTGCTACGGCGAGTATCGAGGATATAAGCGCGAGAAACTGTGCGAAGTAGATGGTTGTTTGCACTGGGGCCAGTAGTTTTTTTAGAGCGACCTGGCCGGCTTTTAGTTTTGCGCGAGCCTCTTCTTCCGGTGACGCACCGTGTGATTCTGGTGCGTGGGTTCCGCTTGATTCTGTGGAACTTTGTTTTAGTTCAGACATTTCTTTCTCAATTCTTGTTGATGTCAGTCATATCGATGATTCTGGTGACTGATTCTTGGATGAATTCGTGGTCATGGGTGATGACGATGACCACTGCTCCGCTTGCTGCAAGAGATCGAAGTAGCGCAGAGATGGATTGCAGTTGGCGCCAGCCCACGCCAGAGGTAGGTTCATCGAAGATGTAGATCGCTGCTTGCTCGGCTTGGGCTGAAGCTATGGCTAAGCGTTGCCGTTGCCCACCGGACAGAGACTGCGGATGCCGTTGGGCCATTCCTGCCAGATCGAGGCGATGGAGAATCTCATTGACATCGATGTGGTCCCGCTTCTTCTTTGCCAGTCCGAGCGTGACTTCTTCTTCGGTGGTGGCTGCGAATAATTGGCGGCCAACATCTTGCATCACCATGTACGCGGCACGTCTGCGGGCAGCCGCTCCTACTCGTTTGCTGTTCAAACGGAGACTACCGCCGCGTTTGGGAGAAGCAAGACCACAAATGATCCTGGCGAGGGTGGTTTTTCCAGCGCCGTTGGGCCCGATTAAGGCGGTGACTTCGCCGCTGGGGAAAAATGCGTGGTCAATGTTTAATACCTCATGTGCGCCATAAGAAAAACAGATGTTGCTTAGCTCGAGTCCGCTCCGCTGGGGATCGGCGTTTGCGAGCGTGGGTGGTACCGGCACGCTCGCGGGCAGGGGAACATGGTGTAAGCTGCGTAGCCCCAATTGTTTGCGTTCGGGTTCGTCTAAGGCATAAAACTCCTGAGCGCGGAAACTCCGCGTTATTTTTCCCTGAGTCAAGTAAATAACTTGGTCAGCGATATCTTTTAAGAAAAAGAGACGGTGATCAGCGATAATGATCGTTGTGCCTAATTCCTTCAAGCGGTGTAGCACGCGTGCAAGAATATCGATGCTTTCCATGGAGAGATTGGACGTGGGTTCATCGAGAAGCACGAGACTGCCCGGGGACACAAGCGCGCATGCGCATGCCACGGTTTGTAACTGCCCACCGGATAATTCTTTGAATCGCCGGCCCCGAAGATCGTTAATGCCTAGTAGCTCGACCGCTGATTGAATCCTCGACTCAATTTCTTTGGGATCTACACCAAGGTTTTCTAGCCCGAAGGCCAATTCTGCATTGACGCTTTCAGTGAAAAATTGTGTCCTTGGATTCTGGAATACTGAGGCGCTGAACTCGATGGCTCGGGACAGCGGTTCTTCCGCAGGGGTAAAAGCCTGGTCATCCTTTATAATAGTGATGGTGCCTAGTAGCTCTCCTGGATTGAAATGGGGGATGAGTCCGTTGATCAACTTGAGTACCGTGGACTTTCCCGATCCGGAATCACCGGTAATCAGTAGACACTGTCCTGGAGAGACAGAAAAAGACACATCAGATACACCTTGAATGCCTGGCCGAGCTCCCAATGGATATGTAAAAGAAACGTTGTGGGCGTCTACACTGGTTGCGATACTGCGTTCGTTCATAAGTGGACCTCCGTGGGAAGCCAGACAGAGGCAACAACGAGGCCCAACCCAGCTAGTGCAGTTGCATCGACAAGCTTGAAGGAAAGATCGGCGGTGGTGGTTGGGCGTGCGGGTCCTCCCAATCCCCGGACAAGAGCAGAGGCAGCGAGCTCATCACCAGCGCGGACGACGGCACCTAATAAGGGGATGATCAACATCGCGGACGATTGTGTGGGCTGTGTGATCCAGCTTTTTACTCCAGGCTGGAGACCCCGAAGGACCATGGCATCGCGGATGGCTTTGGCTTCTGCCACGATGATCGGCAAAACGCGCAGGAATACCGCCGGTGGAATGGTGGCCCAGCCTGGTAAACGCAGGTCCCGCAGTGCTGAGGTCAACGTGGATGGTGTGAGAGTGAGCAAGCCGAATGCGCCGATGGACATGCTGATGACAAAACGGCTTAGCCACGAAAAAATTGCCGCTGAAAAAGCGAAAAATGTGGAGCCAGGAAGCTGTAATAGGCCCCAGTACCCTAGATAGGATAATGTAAAAGCGAACAGGCAAATAAGACCATAGTGTGGCTTTACTGTAGCTAGTGCGATGGAGCTGAAAGCGATAGAAATCAGCAGTGTCGGTAGGTGGCCGTGGCTGAGAGCTACCGCATTGATTACTAGAACAGAAAGCAGCACGGTCCGTGGATCGATCGAAGATCGACGAAGCACGCCCTGTTTTTGCAGGCTCACAGGAGACCAGCGCTTTCAAAGTGTTTGCGGCTGACGCGAACTCCGACCTTTCCTCCGATAAAGCCGACGATGAGCGCACAAATGGCCAGTACTCCAATGGTCCATGGCTGGAAGATATCCGACATGGCATCGGCATATTCTTGACCCATTTGGTCTGCGATATCGACGTAGTAGGAGTCCGTATCCAGAATTAGCGGGATAAAAGGCATAGAAATCCAGACACAGAAGACGCTGTAGGCAATAGGGAAGGATTTGGCAATACTGAGGTGGCTTTTTGTAATAATCAAATCCGCGATAAACCCTAGAATTATGCTTCCCAGCAGGGTCCAGAAGTAGTGTCCGGTGAGCATGAATGCTAGTCCGTTAATACCACCGACGAGGGTGAAAGCACCCATTTTGGGCGTGCGGGCGGCATAAAGCGCTAGCACGATTCCGTTTGCGATTGCCGCGATGAACCATCCAATAAACATGAATTGTGGTCCTGCGAATCCAATCATTCCGCTTACAAAGGTGATTACAAAGTAAAGTGCAGCAAAGATACCAGCGTTGATGAGATCTCTGGTGTTTAAACGTGCCGTCGCCCCACTGGATGAGCTTGTACTCCGTGCGGGCGTAGAGGACTGTTGGGTCATAGTAAACCTCGATTCATGAACAGCTGGAAAGGTAAGGCTTACCTAATACAGATAGTGCTGTATATAAACTATTTCTAGTTTTGATCTGAAGATTCACCCTTAATGGGGGCGAATGTAGATAAGCGGACATCAAACCAGAGCACGACTACCGACTATGCACCGACAAAGTAAGCACCAACGGCAAGACAACCCTGCGATGGGGCGGTAAACTACGCCGCCTCTACATCGGCTGCCGATGGGGCGGGGAACCAATCACCATGGTCTGCATCGAGAACCACGTCGACATCAAAATAACGGCGGGCGGCGTGTGGGGTAAAAAGAAAGCGCCCCGTAGGGCGCTGTTTCTCCGCGATTGGGCTAATCGAGTCCAGGACGAGGTGCTTTCTGCTGAACTGATGGGGCAGTTTTTGTGACGGTCACGCCGTCCGTGCTCGCTTCGATTCCTGCTTCTGGCCACGCTGTCGTGAGCTCAAGAATGGCTTTCTTTATCTCGTTTCGGAAATCGCGCCGCTGGACTGCGGTGTTTAGTTGCTTGGTGGCGAAGTTGGCGGCGATCATGTCCCAGGTGAAGGTGTAGGCTTCGCGGTTGTTTTTGTGGAGCCAGTATTGCTTGACGGTGAGCCAGATGTAGAGGTCCATTGCTCGGGGCTTGCTCAGCTCGCGCAGGACGTTGAGGTCGATGGGGATGGGAGCTTCTGCAATGTGGCGGAAGAACTGTGGGGTGAGTACTAGTTCTGATTCCATGAAGCTGCCTTGGTTGGGGTCGCGTGGGTCGAACCAGAGGTTCCAGTCTTCGAGAATCTGGGTATTATGGCCTCGCGCGTGAACTCCATTGTCGCTTTGGGCGGTTATTGAAGAGCTGGCTAGGCGTAGAATCTGTTCGCGGATTCTAGAGAGATTTCCATGCACGCCTCCGGTGCCACGTCCGGTGACGCCGATTGCTTGAAGGAAGTGACTCATGGAGTGCCCGAGTGGAATGCGGCGTGCTTCCTCGTTGTCGATTTTTCCTTCTTTGAGGCGACCGGCATTAGCTACGGCGCGGGTGATGATGTAGGCCATGATGAGGCGTGGGTACTTGCCGTAGGGAAGCCCGTTGGGTGAGTAGACGCTAATAGTGCCCTCGGCGGTAGTTATTTTCCGCTCGTTGCTGTCAGGGTTGCGGTAGGGGAACAGTGCTTGGACAAACAGCTTGGAGGTGTAGCCGACATCTTGGGCTTGGAGGAGTTCTTGTGCGGCGTCGTGTTCTTGCTGACGGGCTAGTTCCTTGACTGCTTCGAGCTTGGCGCGACGCTCGTCTGGCGTGTGTGGGGGCTGCATGGTGCCTTTTGTCTCCTTTCGGATTATCGACACCGCCCGTGTTGTGCTTTGCTCACTGTCCGTGTGGAAGTGGTAAAGTCTTAACCGACACGGTGGTGTCGATTTTTGGTTTGAACCCCCGCTAGAGTTGCCGCTCGATAATGCGGGGGTTTCCTCATGTTTTGAGGAACGTGCGCGCCTTGGACTCGAACCGAGGGTGTGTGCCGCTCGCGCTGCGCACCCCACGAATGTGAGGCGCGGCTTTTTATTTTCTCCGCCTATTAAATCACATCAGTGTGACTTACTGGGAGATTTAGTAATAGTGGCGGCTCTTGCCAAGAAGCCTTATCGGCTGTTTGCTTTGATGAAGCTTGCTCGGAACCTAAGGCATTAGTGGAATCACTCTTGTTCTTCGGACTCGTCTTTTAGCCCGTTGAGCATTATTTGGTTAAACAGGTTGTTGATTGTCTTCTCTTCGAAGTCTGCAGCCACTTGATTCCAATGGAATTCTTCTAGTTTGGGAAGCATGGCTGTAATAGCCATTTTTAAGTAGAAACCTCGACTACGTCCTGTCCTATCGCAGAGAGCGTCGAGTCGTTCAATGATTTCATCTGGCATCCGTACAGACACCACACGTCCGGAAGGGTGGGGTGCTTGTTTCATATGCAGTATCCTCTCCTTGGCAGCAAGCGTAAACATTGTTTACGCTTGCTGCCACTCTTGGGACTGTCGATAGAATTATTTAATCGACATTCTGTAAACAATGTTTACTATACGTAAGACTGGAGGAGTTTTTCTCAAACTCTTTAGCAGCATCATGAGCGGCGCGCGCCGCAGAGAGGAAGGACGCCTCCGTGGACGTACTGCCATTTATCGGTTACCAACCATGTCCCCAGCTGCACTCATCGCCATGTCGGTCTGGATGCTCATTGCTCAGATACGACGCGCAGGATTGGGGACAGGAATCATCAGAGCACTAGGCAGAGTAATCGCCTGGTACTTCCTCGCTTTCCTCGGCGTGATGGTTGGCTCCATGGCCGACCACTATGAGCGCGCCACGGATGAGACCAACGACTCGCCCTACTCCAACACGTATGACGCCGCGCCCGCCAACCCCGGTGAGTATTACGACCCGAACGAGCAACAGTAACCACAGCCGCTAACACCGAAGACTGTCTTTCTACTGGGCACCCTTCTTATAGTCACCATCGCCGCCAGCGCCCTTAGTGGCGCTGGCGGCTTCGTCATCGTCCTGGCGCTCACTGTCGCCAGTATGCGACTCGTCTTCTATAGGTGAATCGTTCACACTAGGAGAAGACTCCTTAGCAGTCTTGAGCATTGCGTTGAAATCTCGCTGGCTCACACCGACGAGCTCGCGCACAAATTCCTTAGCTTCACCTAGGTCGATAATGGACTGTGAGACTTCACCAATCTTTTCGTTCAACTCGTCTCGCAGATCAATAAGGCTAAGCAACGAGTTAATGCTCTTCTTCCGGTCGCGAAGCTTACGCTGTTCCTCTTCGAGATGCTGACGCAGTTCCTGACGCTTCTTCAAACTTCTACTTGCGGTAACCATAAACCCACAATGCCAGCGAACGCACCGCTCCACTCCTGACACAAACACCACGCGGGAAGTTCGGCGTAGTCGGAAGCAATCAGCGGACTATCCCTGCAGGCTTTCGACAGCGTTGTAGACCTGCAGCGGCGGGCGCGAGCGCCCTTTTCCCAACACACTATATGCACTCTTAGTGTTAATCGGGTTTTGGCTGCTAGACTAGGGCGCATGATGACCCTGCGCGTAGTCAACAGCGGAACAGGTTATGAGTACCTGTTGCGCTCTGTGGCTACCAATGATGGGCCGACAGACGCGCCAAGTTTGTCGAAGTATTACGACGCGAAAGGCACCCCACCGGGGCGGTGGTTGGGCTCTGGTTTGGCCGGTTTGAACACCGAGAATGTCGTGCAGGGTGGGGAAGTTACCGAGTCTCAAATGGCCGCATTGTACGGCGAGGGGCTGCACCCGGATGCGGATATGAAGATGTCCGAAGGGCAGAAAATCAAGGACGTGCAGCTGGGTCGACCGTTCGCTAATTTCACTAATGATGTGCCGGTTTTGGTGGCACTTCGTGACGCGGAGCGCCGCCATAGGCAGACAACGGGCACGCTGATGGGAAAGCAGGAGCGCGCCGAGTTAGTCCAGGATATTGGCCGAGAATTCTTCATTGAAGAACACGGCGTCGAGCCGCAATCGGGCCGGGAAATCGTCAACTGGGTCAACGGTCTTAAAGACAATGTGCGCCAGTCTGTGTCGGGTTTTGACCTTACTTTCTCGCCCGCCAAGTCCGTATCCGTGGTGTGGGCGTTGTCTGATGAAGAGACCGCGCGGCGCATTGAGAAGCTTCATCACCAGGCCGTCAAAGAGGCTATGGCGTGGGCAGAAGACAACGCATTGTTTACCCGAGTAGGCAAGCAAGGGCGTGAACAAGTCAAGACGAAAGGCTTCGTAGCGTCGGAATTTAAGCACTACGATACGCGCGCAGGAGACCCTGATCTGCACTCGCACGTGCTGGTATCCAACAAGGTGCAAACCGAAGATGGACGCTGGTTGTCCATCGATGGGTACACGTTGATGAAGTATCATCAGTCGATTTCCCACCGCTATGACTCCATCTTGAACACCCTGCTTTCTAACGAGATGGGCTACACGTTTACCGCCCGCGACCACGGCGCAAATAAGGAACCAACGTGGGAGATCGAGGGTGTTTCCGAGTCGTTGATGGAGTCTTTTTCTAAGCGTCGACGCGGCGCGCAGCCGGTCTATAAGCGTCTGGTAGAAGAGTTTGTCGCCGCGCGTGGCACAACTCCTAACTCGGTTGAGGTGGGTCGTTTGTGGCAGCAAGCTATCTTGGAAACCCGTGACGCGAAGCGTGAACCAGAAAGCCTTACAGAGCTTCGCGCAGGCTGGAAAGCGGAAGTTGCCGCGCGTGATACTGGGGCAGAAGAACTAGCCTCAATTAACCAACTTGCCGCAGATTCTGCCCGTGATGAGCGTCCACTGTTTGACGCCGAGGACCACCTATCGGGCCTTATTGACGGGGTTTTAGACACCGTTGTCAGGCGTCGTTCCTACTTTCGCGCCTCGCATGTAGCGACTGCTGCGGGTGGAAAACTCCAGGGCTATCGCTTCGCATCACTCGCCGAGCGTGACCTTATCCACGCCACTGTGGTGGAGGCTATTGTGCGCGATAAGGCCATTTCCTTGAATGATTTTGACGTCCTGGAACTGCCCGAGGCGCTGAAAAATTCGGCAGGAAAGGCCCGGGATGCCCGTGCTGATAGTGAGCTTTATACCACCCAGGACATCCTAGATACCGAAGACAAAGCACTGGGCGCACTCAACGAACCGGTGGCTGCATTCGCACCGTCGGCAGCGATTGATAAGGCACTTGATGAGCACGAGGCAGAGTCCGGTTTCCGCCTTAATGCAGGGCAGGAATCCATGGCACGTTACCTCCTTACCTGCGGCACACTGGCCGCTACCGGCGTAGGCCCGGCAGGTACCGGCAAGACCGCATCTATGCGCCTTGTTGCCAACGTGTGGGCCAACCAGGGCCGCAATGTGATTGGTCTGGCCCCGTCTGCACAAGCAGCAGAGGTGTTGTCTGGGGACTTAGGCTTTGACGCTTTTACCATCGACAAACTCACCTACACCTGGCGCGGAAACCACCCCACAAAGCCCGGCCATAGCCTCAAAGACCTTCCGGTATCCATTAACGCAGGCGACATGATCATCGTTGACGAGGCCGGCATGGCCTCTACCCCTAACATCGGCTCACTGCTAGAAATCGCCGAGGAAGCAGGCGCAGTCGTGCGCTTTATTGGTGACCATAAACAGCTCGGCGCGGTAGAAAACGGTGGCCTTTTCGGCGCTATGGTCAACGCCGCAGGCCGCACTGATAACCAGCTATCCGAAGTCGTGCGCTTTGGCGGAGATAGTGCACAATCTGCCACCAGCTTGCGCTTGCGCGAGGGCGATTCTTCTACTTTCGACTTCTATCTAGAGCGTGGTTGGGTCAATGGTGGCGCACGCAGCGACATGCTGGATAAAGCCGCAGCAGACTACCTGGCGGATATTTCCAGCGGTAAAACCAGTCTGCTTATTGCTGCCACCAACCGCGATGTGGCAGAACTCAACGAGACAATCCGCGCCCACTACATCGCCGTGGGCGTTGTAGACACCACCGTGGAAGCCCAGCTTTCTAGAGGCGAAAAAGCCGGTGTCGGCGATACGATTCTGGCGCGCAAAAACCAGACTTTCTACGACGACGAGACTGCAACGAGTACCCGTATTAACAACGGCACGCTGCTGACAGTTACCGCCATTGCCGAGAACGGCAGTATCACCGCCCGCAACACAGCCACCGGCGAAGAGTTGTGCCTGCCAGCAGACTACGTCCACGACAACGTGCAGTTAGGCTACGCTGCTACCGTCCACCGCGCCCAAGGCAGCACCGTGGACTGCACCCGCGCGGTAATCGACTATCACGTCGATAGGGCCGGGCTGTATGTGGCGCTGACACGCGGCAAAATCGCCAACCACATCTATGCTGTGATCGAACATCAGCTAGATGAGCTGGCCGAGGAAGGCCACTACCACTACCAAGGCATAGACCACGCCCCGAGTATCAGGGACGTCTTCGACAAGGCAATCTCGCGCGATACCACCCCGAAGGCTGCACGCGAGGTCATAGCCGACGTCGTCGACGAGCAGACCTCACCCGATCGCATCATGGGCCTGTGGCTTATGGGCAAAGATGAAGCCACCAACGACTTCATCGACGCCTACCTACCCGACTGGATCGACACCCTGCCAGGCGACCTTGCCCAAAAGATCGAAGCCAGTGACGACGGTGTAGCACCTATTCGCTATGGCTGGGCACAGCTTATTGATGCAGGCATTGACCCGCGCACCGTCATGGACGCGGCGACCCGCGATATCGACAACGCCCATGATCCGGCACGCCTTAT